>NZ_JMMA01000001.1 GCF_000686125.1 Ruminococcus sp. NK3A76 | reverse complement strand
ACAAGACGGTAAACGGCACTAAGTATTACAGCGGATGGTCGGCTGTTAAGAAGATCAAGTATAATAGAATAATAGCTATTAATATGATTTTAGCGGCGGTGTAATAACTGCCGCTTTAATTATTTGTGCAAAGTGTATTTATTTGTAAGGGGGAGTGTAACGAACATATATTCTAATTTATGCAATAAGGAGATCTTGCCGACAGAATTTACCAAAGTTCTTGACTTTTCAGGTTTTATGGGATAATATAAAAAGCGAAGGGAGGTAAGAGTCAGCACTAATTCAGATGAGCAAAAAAGACTCTTTTACAAATCAGCAAAAGTATTATAAAAAGATGTTAGATAATAATGATGATTATATTTTTGTTGGAGTATTTGCTGATGAAGCAATCAGCGGAACAACTGACAATAGACCGAGTTTTCAAAGAATGATAAGAATGGCAGAGCAGGGGCATATTGATGTGATCTTCACAAAGAGTATCTCACGTTTTTCAAGGAAATGTCGCCGACCTTCTTCATTATTGTGAGAAGCTGAAAAACCATGGTGTTGATGTAGTTTTTGAAGAAAACGGATTACGCTTATTAGATACAACAGGATCTTTAATGCTGACAATTTTAGGTGCGGTTGCTCAAATGGAAGTAGAGAACACAAGCAGTCATGTTAACTGGACTTTGCAGAAGAAAATGGAGAAGGGTGAATTTGTTGGTCAGGCAGCACCTTTGGGGTATGATGTCGTCGATAACCAGTTAGTAATAAATGAAGATGAAGCTGAGACAGTGAGATATATTTTCAGCCGATATTTAGATGGAATAGGCGGATCAAGAATCGCCAAAGAACTTCAGAGCATGGGTGCAAAGACCAAAAGAGGAAATGAAGTTTGGAACACATCAACTGTACTTGGTATCATAAAAAACGAAAAGTACACAGGTTTGTTTGTTCAAGGAAAAACATATACCGTTAATCCTATCAGTCACGAAAGAAAAATAACAACGGAGAAGCCAGAAGTTATAGAATTGAAGACCATCATGAGGCTATTATTTCATTAGAAGATTGGGAGAAAGCACAAGCCATTACGGAGAACAGGTGCTTATCATATGCTGACGGACGAAAAAGAGGAACAACAAAAGACTATCAGTTTAGTGTTTTTACATCAAAACTGATTTGTGCATACTGCGGTAAAAAATACGTCAGAAGAAAAATACATGCAGGGACTAAATATGAGAAAGTAGTCTGGAACTGTACCACAAAATGCAAACTGGGTAAAGCGAATTGTCCTCAAAGCAAACCGATTGAAGAAGATTATATCAAGCAATCTGTTGTAAATGTAATCAAAAACCTGATAGACGATACTGACAGTATTTTCTATCTGTCAAACGGCAAGCTGAATGAGCTGCTTAAACAATCAAGCAAGAATAAAGGGAAAATTGAGGAACAGATCATCCAATGCCGAAAAAACGTTGAGATAAAAAAGAAAAAGAAAGCAAAACTGTTTGATTTGCTTTTGGAAGACACAATAACAGAAAAGGAGTACAATTCACGTCTCAATGAAATTGATAAAGAAGTAAAATCTGCACAGAAACTGCTTGATGAACTCGTTTCAATGTCAAACAAAGAAGAAATAAAATGCAAAGCAGGCTCTCAAATCGGTAAAATGATTTAGTGAGGGGGAAAGCTGACTGCTTCAACGAAGAGCTATTTAATTATATAATAGGACAGGATTAGTAATAGGCCGAGTAAGATCAGACGGCATTGATGATCCGAAAGCACTTCACTCTGAGCTTAATATTGATAATCTTTGTACGGATATGGTCGTAAAAGTTGACAAAGACCGGGTTTTGCGTTATTACTTATGAATGAGAATATAGAGGAATCATATGTAATGGACCGACAAGATTCCTTTGTTCCTATATATAACGACAATCAACATTGAGACGATAGCTTGCTGACGAAAAGCCATGTGATAGTTAACAAGGTAACAGTAAACAGCTCTTGTCAGGTAACAGGTAACAGAGTAACAGTAACAGTTGAGGTGCGGCTTACGCCGCTTATGCCCATTCGGGCGGAAACGCTTCGCTCAGTGAATAATGAATAGTGAATAGTGAATAGTGAATGAACTGTATAATAAAACTACACATTTGAAGTTAATAATGATATAATATAAAAAAAGGAGTTGGCTTCAAATGAGCACACATGGAGAAAACAGTCGGGAATTCAAATTTAAGATCATGGAACTGCACTTCAAAGATAACATATCTGTGAAAGTGTTATCCGAAAAATTCGCAATACCGGAGCAAACGATCTACACATGGCGCAGAGAGTACAGAAAGTACGGCGAGGATGCATTGTAGGCGTGGGAAAACAGCGTCCGCAGGATGCAGAACTTAGGCGATTGAAGAAAGAAAACGAAAAGCTCAGGATGCAGGTAGAGATCTTAAAAAAAGTTGCGGCATATCAGGCAGAGCAAGAGTCAAAGAAAAGATAGATGACTTGCGGGCGAGAGGATTGGATAAATATCCGATCAATCTGGTATGTCAGACTCTCGGGATAAGTACAAGATCATATTATGACCGAAAGGAAAACCCTCGCAGCAACAAAGAAAAAGAAGATCTGGAGCTTGTAGAGAAAATGCAGACGATCTTCGCTGAAAAGCTATGAGGAGTATGGCAGAGTGCGTATGAAAAAAGCACTTGAAGAAGCCGGATACCCCGATGAGTGAGGGGAAAGTCGGAAGGCTGATGGCGTCAAGGAAATATGTACCCGAAAAAAATGCAAAAATATAGGGCAACGACCAACAGCAGGCCACAAGTATCAAGTTGCACGAAATCTTCTTGACCGCAATTTTAATGCTGATAAGCCAAACCGAAAGTGGTGCGGAGACAGCACTTACATATGGACAGACGAAGGCTGGCTGTACGCAGCAGGGGATAATAGACTATGTGCACGTGATTGTGTCGGATTAAGCTTTAGCAGCAAACACACGCAGGAACTGATGATCGATTCGCTTGATCAGGCATTCAAAAAATACAAGCCGGGCGAAGGACTGCTGTTCCATTCTGACCGAGGCGTGCAATATGCTTCCAATGCATACAAAAACAAGCTTCATAAGTACAAGATGATCCCAGAGCATGTCTCGAAGCGGTGTGCCATATGGACAATGCACCTATGGAAAGCTTCTGGGCAACGGTCAAAAATGCCTGTGTACATGGCTGTAGGTTCAAAACGAGGAAGGAAGCCGAGCTAA
Source organism: Ruminococcus sp. NK3A76 (assembly GCF_000686125.1). Classification (NCBI taxonomy): domain Bacteria; kingdom Bacillati; phylum Bacillota; class Clostridia; order Eubacteriales; family Oscillospiraceae; genus Ruminococcus; species Ruminococcus sp. NK3A76. Next base: position 2,439 of record NZ_JMMA01000001.1, on the reverse strand, counting down.
AAATATTTGAATACGTCTTTGGCTTTTACAACACACATCGTTATCACAGCTCAAACGGCTTAAAAACGCCATATGAGCTCAGAAATGAAAAGCTTTCTATTGGCTGATATCAATAGTTTTATTAACTTTATGTGTGCAGAAAAACTTGACAGGTTCAGTGGTGCGCCTGACGGCGCTTATGGCCATTCGGCCTGTCTTCGTCTTCTTCGTCCTCAACTCAGCGTGTGTGGGTGAACCCAAGGGGGTGGCGAAGGCGAAGCCGGAGCAGGGGGGCGACCGGAAAGCCCCCCTACCTGTAGCGTGAACAAAGCGAGAGACTACCCCTTTAGCTGATTTGTCCGGGAGATTGCCTTCAAGGGAGCACTCTCGCTCTCCGAGGGTACATGAGGGGCTTTCCGGTCGCCCCTCGACCCTTCGGTAGCACGCCCTGCGGTTTTAACAATACCGTCAGATAAACACGGCCGAATGGCCATAAGCGCCGCAGGCGCACCTCAATTATGCATTATGCATTATGCATTATGCATTGAAAAAGCATTATGCATTATGCATTGAAAAAGCATTATGCATTCTTAATTATGCATTAGAAAAGACCGCCCGAGGGCGGTCTTTTGCTATGGTCTTTTGCTATTTCTTTATGTCTTTGATGTATTCCGTTATCTTGTCGTAGTCGTTTTTTATCTCCTTGTAGAGCTCGATGCCTTTCTCGCTGCCAAGCCTGCTTCTTAATGCGTTGTAGAACGCCGTCTTGTTCCTGGCAGTCTCGGCTGTTTCTCTGATTATTTTCAGCTCGTCCTTGGTGAAGGGCGGCTTGTGCTTGGCACCCATGAGATTGTTTAAAAACTGATTTACCATGCCCTTCTGTGCCCTTGACATCTCGGCTGCTGCCGGCTTTTTCTTCTTTTACCGGGGCTTTGGGTGCAGGAGCGTTGGGCGCAGGCGCTTTGGGGGCGTTTGGCTGCGGTGTCTTTCTCGGCCTGCCACGCTTTCTGGGCTGCGGCTGCGGCTCGGGCTGCTGTATTTCGGATAGCTCCGGCTCTGTAGCCTGCCCGGGCTCTGCCTGCTTCTCCTCAGCCTGAGAGGAAGCTGCCTGCTCGGCGGTCAGCTCCATAGCCTTTGATATCTCCGCCTCGAACTTGTCAGGCTCTATCTCAGGCACATCGGGCGCTGAGTATGATATCTCCTCGGGCTCGGAGGGCTGTGGGGGTTTCGGTCATGGGCTCGGGGGTCTGTGGCCGCCTCGGGCTCTGCTGCTATAGGCTCGGGCTCGGCTGTAGGCTCAGGCTCGGGAACAGGGCTCCTGCCGCTGATTTGCAGCGCCGATGTTCACACGCCTGGTGACATTAGCCTTGCCAAACGAGCGGTAGCGCTCGACAACGACATCAAAGCCCTTGTCACGGCTGACTATCACAAAAGCTCCTCTCGGTGTTGTAAACTATGCCCAGCACCGACACTATGTCAAAATCCATAGCGTTCATGATGCCGTTTTTGCTCTTGTAGAATTTTATCTCGGCCTTGGTAAAGAGCAGCGCCCTTATCGTGGGAATTTTCAGCGTGTCTGCCTTCTCACTGTAGAAAAACTATCAGCTCATCGGTCTCATCTAAGATGTTTTGCGCCCTCAAAGCCGCCGCTGTTGACGTTTTCGAGGTCTATAAGATATAGTATGTAGTGTTCATAAAGTCTCTCCTGTCATGTGTGATGTGCGGTCTGATTAAATTATAACCGATTATCACACGTTTGTCAATAATGCAGAAGATACAAAACCGCCCCCGAGTTTTGCTCGGGGGTTATGTGTTATATTATTACGGTGATGTGATATGGGGGTAAGGGAGCCAAGCGTTGTTTCCGTGATGGTCTGTTTCAATGAATGAGGAAAAATCAGAATCAAACATTTCTTTATTAAGTGAAGCAGGTTCTTTCAATAAAAGCTCTTACACTGTTCGACCACCGGCTTGTTGATGCTTGTATAAACAATATTGTAAATCCATTCGGTAGTAAGAGCATCAACCTTGACCTGACCGTCAGATATATATGCTTTGCAGGCAACAGGTATATAATGCGTTCTGTCGCCTGCGTGAATACCAATTACACCGTCCCAGTTCATAACGATGACCAGATTGCCGCAGATGAAAAACTCGTTGTCGGGTTTCTGTAAGTATCTTGACATTTTCCAATGAGTAAGGTTTGACTATAGCACTTTTTCGATAATTATTTTTATAATCTGAAGAAATTACGGTATATAAATCAGCTATGTCATAAAACTTTTCCTCACCCCCACTTTGCGCAGCTCCTGAGCCATTTGTTCATCGACCCTTTTTGGTAGTCACGCTTACAGCTGCGCTCGGCTTGCCCCAGTAGGTCACACCGCTTTACCTTGCGGTATGCACGCACCTTGAATTTGTAGCTCTTGCCCTTTGAAAGCCCCGATACCGTGTAGCTTG